>JAWKQN010000009.1:265000-301351 GCA_041390125.1 Gemmatimonadota bacterium
CGTCCACTCTCCACAACCTCGATTGTCAAGCAGCTGTCTGGCCGAAGCCGGTTGGCCCCGGCGGCTTGCCGTCCCCGCAACTGCGTTGATGGCAAGGCCAGATAGTGTAGCCGGGCGCCCAACTCGTGTCAACACCCCCGAGATACGGGGCCCGTGCTCACATTCCAGGGTGAGCGACCGGACTTGAACCGGCGACCTCCAGGGCCACAACCTGGCGCTCTAACCACCTGAGCTACGCCCACCAGCATTCGCGGGATGACCCGCGCACCCGACCCTGATCGGGAGCCAGCAAAGCTATCGGATCGGAGCCCCGGGTCAACAGGGGTGAAACGGCTGCGCACCGAGCTGGATCGAGCCGATGCCCTCCCCATCACGACGCCCCTGGCGCGGGTGACCACCTGGAGCGGGGAACGTCGCGATCCAGGGCGAGGGTCGACGGATGATCTCGAGGGCGCTCGGAAACACCGCACGGGTGCGTGCGGCCTCCTGCAGGGCGTTCCCCTCGAGAGACACGGACCTTCAGGGTGAGAGCAGAGGATTGGCTGGAAAAGGAAAGCCCCGGAGGCCCGAGGGCCTCCGGGGACAGTCCTGAACCGGTGTTGCTTGGGGCTACGACCGCGTTGGTGCTGGGCAGGTCGTACCTTCCAGTCCGCAACCCGCTCCCCAAACGGCATGGCCGTCGGAGGGGCCGGCGTGTCCGATGAGCGTGAGCTCACGGAGCGAGCCGAACCGGGTCAAGGTGGGCTTGGCGTACATGGATTGCCTCCTTGGTGTGCGCCTCTGCCCTGTGCCGGGAAAGCACAGCGGAACAGCAAACTGCTGTCCCAAGCGTATACAGGTACCGTGCCACCGATACCGTGTCAACTGTTGCAGGGTCGACACTTACGCGAATCCGCTGCTTATGCGCGCGCCCGCGACGGTGGAGGCACGGGGGGCGGGTCGGCGCTCCGGGGGGTCGGACACAGGGCACCGCAGGGTGCAGACCACCCGCCGGCAGTTTCCGGTAAATCCCGCGAAGACAATCAGATAAGGGAGGGAACGCGCCCGCCAGGACTCGAACCTGGGACCCTCGGCTTAGAAGGCCGATGCTCTATCCAGCTGAGCTACGGGCGCCGTACGACGAGGCCAAGGTCGGCCCGCGGGCCGGGAGGTGTCAACGGCCGGCGGCCCCGGCGCGGCGCAAGGAGAAGCGGCCCCCGACCGTGCCGGTGCAATCGGCGACCCGGATCGATCCTTCCAGCCGTGTCCCATCCGGGGTCGCGCGGCCCGTCAGGACCAGTTGCCCGGCGCATCCTTGATCGTAGGCCAGGCCCAGCGTGAGCCCCCTCCCCGTGATCTCGCCGTCCCCCTGGGCCTCGAGCCGACGCACGAGCCTGAGCGAACCCTCCAGGCGATCTCCCCGCTGTCGGAGCTCCAGGCGTGCAGGGATCTCCTCGCTCTCGATCTGCACCGTTCCCGCATAGCTGCCCGCAACGGCCATCGCCTCCGGGCGGCCCGTGGCACAGGCGGACAGACCGAGGAGCAGAAGCAGCCAGAAGAGCCGCGAGGGGTGGGTGGAGCGGGCTGCGAGAGAGGTCATGACCGCCTCTACCACGGCTCTGCCCTCGGGGATCCCGCCGGACGATACCAGCCGGGGCGCCGGGATTGCCTCGACTTCGCTCGGCGATGCCGGCGACCGGCGTTTGAGCTCTGACGATACCAGTCGGGGCGCCGGGATTGCCTCGGCTTCGCTCGGCGATGCCGGCGACCGGCGTTTGAGCTCTGACGATACCAGTCGGGGCGCCGGGATTGCCTCGGCTTCGCTCGGCGATGCCGGCGACGGACGTGAGAGCTCTGACGATACCAGTCGGGGCGCCGGGATTCGAACCCGGGACCTCCTGCTCCCAAAGCAGGCGCGCTACCGGACTGCGCCACACCCCGTGATACGGACCGGCCAAGATAGCCCCGGCCGCGGGACTCACCCAGGGGCCAGGCGCTCCAGGTGGGCTCGCAGCAGGCGGAACGCGCGGCCGCGGTGGCTCAGGGCATGCTTCTCCTCCGGGGAGGCCTGGGCGAAGGTGCAGCCGAGCTCGGGAACCTGGAACAGCGGGTCGTAGCCGAAGCCCCCCTTCCCCGCCGGCTGGGCCAGGATCCGACCGGCGACTTCGCCGCGGAAGGTGATCGGCTCGACCGCCGGTGAAGCCGCGAACGCGGCGACACACACGTAGCGGGCGCCCCGTTCGTGGGGAGGCCGACCGGCGAGGCGCTCGAGGAGGTAGCGGTTGTTGGCCTGATCCCGGGGAAGATCCGTCGGCTCCGGGGCGAACCGCTTGGTGTGCACTCCCGGCGCCCCCGCGAGCGCATCGACCATCAGCCCCGAGTCGTCCGCGACGGTGGGCAGGCCGCTTCGTTGGGCGAACCACCGCGCTTTCGACGCTGCGTTCTCCTCGAACGTGGGGAACGGCTCCAGCCCGGCTTCCTCGGACTCCTCGACCAATCCCTCTTCGTCGAGATCGGTGATCGTCCACCCGACAGCCCCCGTGAGAATGGCGCGGATCTCGGCGCTCTTGTCCGGGCTCCGCGTGGCCACGAGCAGCCTCATGCGCGGGAGAGCACCTCCCGCTGGAAGGCGAGGATCCGTTCGATGCCTCCCAGCGCGAGGTCCAGCAGCTCGTCGAGGTCGGAACGCGTGAACGGGAGGCCCTCCGCCGTCCCCTGCACTTCCACGAGCCGGCCGCTCTCGGTCGCCACCACGTTCATGTCCACATCCGCGCGTACGTCGAGCGCGTAGTCGAGATCGAGGTGGTGCGTGCCGTCGATCAGCCCCACGCTGACCGCGGCCACGGCCTCGCGCAGGGGATTCCGGATGACCGCACCGTCTCCCACCAATCCACGACACGCCAATGCGAGCGCAAGGTAGCCGCCGGTGATGCTGGCCGTGCGGGTTCCCCCATCCGCCTGCAGCACGTCACAGTCGATCGTGATCGTGCGCGGACCCAGTGCGTCCAGGTCCATGACCGAGCGCAGGGATCGACCGATCAGACGCTGGATCTCCTGCGTGCGTCCGCGGGGCCCGGTCCGCTCCCGCGACGTGCGCCGGTGGGTCGAGCGGGGCAACATGGAGTACTCCGCCGTCACCCACCCTCCGCCGGCGCGCTCCTTCCAGGACGGTACGCCGTCCTCCACGCTCGCCGTGCACAGGACGCGGGTCCGCCCCGCACTCAGGATGCACGACCCCTCGGCGACGGGCGCAGCGTGCAGGTCCACCGAGAGTGGCCGGAGCTCGCGGCTCATGTAGGAGGCCCGACGTAGTAGAACGCCAGGATGGCCGACAGGAGGATCGCCACCCAGAGCAGCATGCTTCCGGAGGGCCAGGTCCTTGCCAGCGGACCGGTGGGGCCGTGGGTGCGGAAGGAGCGCCGCAGCACGCCTCGCACCGAACCGACGGCCACAGTGCGGATGGAGCGGTCGACCGCACCCACCGCGCCCCCCACCGACCGGATCACCATCGGACCGAGCTTCCGGTAGAACCACTCGGCGTCGAGGTTGGTGGACGGGATCTCCGGCGGATACATACCGGCGAACTTCAACGCGACCACGGCCCCCACCGCGAAGAGCAGCAGCTGGGTCTGCGTGAGGATATGGGTGACGTCGTACGGCGTGTAGTCGACGGCGAACGGCAGGCGCGCGTACAGCAGGCCTGGGAACCACCCGATCACGATGCAGAGGGCGGCGCCGATCCCCATGGCCGCCAGCATGTTGACGGGCGGTTCCTTGGCGCGGATCCCCGAATCGTGCGCGAAGAAGGCGAAGAACGGGATCTTGATGCCCGCGTGCTCCACCACACCGGCGGAGGCGAAGAGCATGACGAGCCAGATCACGTTCTGATGCTCCTCCAGGAGCGCCGTCATGATCATGGCCTTGCTGACGAAGCCGTTGAACAGCGGAACGGCGGAGATCGACAGCGCGCCGACGATGCACAGCGCCGTGGTGATGGGCATCGTCTTCCAGAGTCCGCCCAGCTCCGATGCTTTGGTGGTCCCTGTGACGTGCAGCACGGCTCCCATGGACATGAACAGGAGGCCCTTGAACAGCACGTCGTTGAAGGCGTGGGCGACCGCCCCATTGATGGACAGCGACGTACCCAGTCCCACGCCCACCACCATGAAGCCGATCTGGTTCATCATCGAGTACGAGAGGACCTTGCGCAGGTCGTTCTCGATGACCGCGAAGAAGATGGGGTAGCACGCCATCACCGCCCCGATCCACACCAGCGACTCCGTGCCGGGGAATCCACGCGCCAGCGTGTAGACCGCCACCTTGGTGGTGAACGCGGAGAGGAAGACCGTACCGGTGGCCGTCCCCTCCGGGTAGGACTCGGTCAGCCACGTGTGGAGCAGCGGGAAGGCGGCCTTCACGCCGATGCCGAGGAGGATGAGCTTTCCGCCCAGTGACTCCGCGCCGATGAAGTCGAAGGCGATGCTGCCCGTGTCGTGGGCATACACGATGATGCCCGCCAGCAGGGTCACCCCGGACAGCACCTGGATGATCAGGTAGCGCATCCCGCTGGCGACGGCCGAGTCCTTCCTCCGGGTCCAGATGAGGAAGACGGAGGTGAGTGCCAGCAGCTCCCAGAAGACGAAGAGGGTGATGAGATCACCCGCGAACACGGCGCCGAGGGCGGACCCCGCGTACAGCACCGCAGACACATGTTGGACGGTATCGTGGTCCTCACGCTTCAGGTGGAGCGCGTAGACCAGGCCGATGAACGCCGCGATGTGGAACAGGATGCCGAACAGCATGGAGAGCCGGTCGACACGCAACGGCATGAGCGCGTAGCCGAGCAGGTCGGCCGACAACACCTGGCCCATCTCCAGCCCGGCCAGGTTCAAGCCGCCGACGACCGGGATCAGGAGCAGAAGCAGGGTACGCGGGACACCCCGGACGAAGGGGACCAGCAGCGCGCCCAGGAAGAACGGGACGAACGGCGGCAGGCTACCCATCGTAGTAGTCCTCCCCCCGCATCACGATGCCGCGCAGGACCCGCGACAGGAAGACCAGCACCACGATCCCCACGAACCCCCAGAGCGGATAGAATGCGAAGAGGGGTTCCCAGGGGTGTTCGGTGTGCCGGTCGACGAAGAACTCCGCCACGACGGAGATGGCGCAGAGCACGAAGAACGCGCCGAGGATCCGTCGCGTCCACACGGGGCCCACGCTCGACGGGGCATGCTCGTGCCCACCCGCGGCGTTCGGATGACTCATGGACCCACCACCTGCAGCATCAGATCGTAGAAGGGATCGGGGTAGAAGAAGAGCCCGATGGTCAGAAGTGCGGTCGCCGTCAGCGCGATCAACGAGGGCCACGGAGCCTCGTGGATCCCCTCGTGCCCATGGTGATGGTCGTCGGGCGGCGGCGGCAGGAAGAACGCGCGGATGGGGATGATCAGCAGGTAGGCCATGGAGAGCAACGAGCTCAACATGAGCACGGCCACGAGCCCGACCTGCCCCGCGTCCAGCGCGCCCAGCGCCAGGAACCACTTGCTCCACGAGCCGCCCGCGGGAGGCAGCCCGATGATGCTCAAGGACCCGATCAGGAACGCAGCGAACGTGACGGGCATGGTGCGCCCCAGCCCGTCCATCTCGCTGATCTCGGTCTTGTGGGCTGCCACCATGATGGCGCCGGCACAGAAGAACAGGGTGATCTTCCCGAAGGCGTGCATCACGATGTGCAGCCCGCCACCGACGATCCCCCACCGGGTGGCGAGCATGGCTCCCAACACGATGTAGGAAAGCTGGCTGATGGTGGAGTACGCGAGCCGCGCCTTGAGATTGTTCTTCGTGAACGCCACCAGCGAGCCCAACAGGATGGTGGCGGCCGCCACCCACATCAGCCACACGCTGGCGCCTTGCGCGTGCAGGAAGTCGATGCCGAAGACGTACACGCTGATCTTCAGGATCGAGAACACACCCGCCTTCACGACCGCTACCGCATGGAGCAGCGCGCTCACCGGCGTCGGGGCGACCATGGCCGCCGGCAGCCAACGATGGAAGGGCATGACGGCCGCCTTCCCTACCCCGAACACATAGAGTCCGAGCAGGACCGGCACCACGGCGCTCGACACATGACCGGCGAGGATGCCGCCCTCCCGGAAGTCCAACGTGCCCGCCGCCACCCAGGTCCAGGCGATCGCCAGCAGCTGCAGCCCGACCGACGTGCTGAGCAGGATCCCCAGGTAGACGCGCCCCGCCCTGCGCGCCTCTTCCGAGCCGTGGTGGGTGACCAGCGGGAAGGTCGAGAAGGTCAGGACCTCGTAGAAGAGGAAGAGCGTGAAGAGGTTGCCGGCGAACGCCACGCCCATGGCGCTCGAGATGGCCAACGCGAAGAAGATGTAGAACCGCGTCTGGTGTTCCTCGTGGTGACCCCGCATGTACCCGATCGCGTACAGCGAGGTGAGGATCCAGAGCGAGCTGGCCACGAGCGCGAACAACAGCCCGAGCGGCTCGATCTCGAGACGGAGCGTCAGGCCGGGAGCCACCTCCAGGAGCGTGACGCCCGGGCGCCCGCCGGCGATGACCTCCGGATAGAACCCGACCACCATCCAGAACAGGACGGCCGCCGTGACCAGCAGAGCCGTCTCGCGCAGGTTGGGCCACCGACCCAGGAGCCCGATGGCGACCGCACCCACGGCGGGGACGATCAGGGGGAGCAGGATCGGGCTCACGATCCACCTCCCAGCAGCCATTCGGCGGCCTGGCGGGCGACGCCGGCCGTCAGTCGCGCATTCAGTCCGAACCAGATGTTGAGCAGCACGAGGAACCAGGTCGGGATGAGCAGGGCCAGCGGCGCCTCGGCCCGGGACGTATCCCCATCCGGCGGCGGTCGCATGTAGGCCATCTCCACGACGCGCCAGATGTAGACGAGCGCGAGGAGGGAGCTACCGAGCACCAGCGCGGCCACCGGCCACCATCCCTTCTCCAGGGCTCCGACGATCAGATACCACTTGCTGATGAACCCGACGGTGGACGGAACCCCGATGATGCTGAGGCCCGCGCCGACGAACGCCGCCATGGTCCAGGGCATGCGCTTCCCCAGCCCCTGCCACCGCTCCAGCGAGGTGGAGCCGACCCGGTACATGACGCAGCCCACGGCCATGAAGAGCGCGGCCTTCATCAAGGCGTGGTTGAACAGGTGCACGATGCCACCGGTAAGCCCGGACACGGACACCAGCGCAATGCCCAGGATCATATAGCCGATCTGCGCCACGCTCGAGTAGGCCAGGGAGCGCTTCACGTTGTCCTGGAAGACAGCCACCAGGGACATCGACACGATGGCGATCAGGGCCAGCGGCAGGAGCACCCAGTCCAACTGCACGACGTCGAAGGAGAACCCGGCCCCGAAGACCGTGAAGAAGAATCGGAGCAGCATGTAGACGGCCACCTTCGTGGCCGTGGCCGCGATGAAGGAGGTGACCGCAGAGGGGGCGTACGTGTAGGCGTTGGGGAGCCACAGGTGGAGCGGGAACAGCGCGAGCTTGAGTGAGATCCCCACCGTCAGGAACGCGAACGCGGCGCGTACCGTTCGGGTGTCGCTCACGGCGGGAAGGCGCTCGGCCAGGTCCGCCATGTTGAGCGTCCCGGTCATCCCGTACATGAGCCCGATGCCGATGACGATGAAGGTGGCCCCCACGCTTCCCATGATCAGGTAACGGAAGGCCGCCGTCAGCGCCCGCGGATCGCGTCCCATCGCGATGAGGGCGTAGGCGGACAGCGACGACACCTCGAGGAACACGAAGACGTTGAAGGCGTCGCCTGTGACCGTGATGCCCAGCAGCCCCGTGAAGCACAGCAGGAAGGCCGAGTAGAACGCGGGCAGCTTGGAGGTTTCGATCTCCTGCGCGGCGCTCTTGCCCATGTACGGCGCAGCCACGGCCCCGATGAGCGCGACCAGCAGGAGCACGAAGGCGTTCAGCGCGTCGACGCGATACTCGATCCCCCACGGCGGCTCCCAGCCGCCGATGTGGTAGCTGATGACGCCGACGTCCAGCACCTGCATCAGGAGTTGGACCGCCAACCAGAGCGCGGACCAGGTCGCGACCAACGCGATCCCGAACGCAACGCGACCGTTGCGCAGGAGCAGCGCCAGCGGGGCGGACAGGAACGGGATGATGATGAGGAGGACCGGAAGATGCTCGGTCACCGTCGGGACCCCGCCTTTCGTGCTCTGGGAGACAGACTGCGCAGGAAGCGCGGGATCACGACGTCATCGCCGCCTCGGCCTCGAGAAGCTCGGCTTCCTCGACCGTTCCGTAGGCTTCATTGATCCGCACGACGAGCGCCAGCCCGACGGCGGTCGTGGCGATCCCGACCACGATGGCCGTCAGGATGAGCACGTGCGGCAGGGGGTTGGAGTAGACGATGCCTTCCAGCACGGTGAGTCCGTGCCCGGCGGCTTCGGCTCCATGGTCGCCGGCGTGGGAGTCCTCGATCAGGATGGGCGCGGTGCCGCCGAAGATCTTGCCCATGCTGATATAGAAGATGAAGACGGACGTCTGGAAGATGGACAGACCGATCAGCTTCTTCACGAGGTGTTCGCGGGAGATGACCGTGTAGAGCCCGATCATCATGAGCGCCACGAAGATCCAATAGTTGTACAGCCCGAGGATCCTCATTCTTCGACCTTCCCGCGGCTGGCGAACGTCACGAAGATCCCCGTCATCACCGCGAAGACCGTCGTCAGCACGCCGAGCTCCACCAGCAGGATGCCCAGGTGCTGTCCATGGATGGGATCGTGGCGCAGGACGTTGTAGTCCAGGAAACGTCCGCCACGAAACAGGGACGCCACACCGGTGCCCGCATAGACCATGACGCCGAGCGGTGCCAGGGTACGCCAGACGACGGACGGGAGCACGCGGCTCATCCGCGCCAGTCCGAAGACCAGAGCGTAGAGCACGAATCCCGCCGCGAAGATGACGCCCGCCTGGAATCCGCCTCCGGGACCATAGTCCCCGTGGAACTGGACATACAACGCGAACACCAGGATGAAGGGGATCAGGACCTTCACCCCGATGCGCAGGATGACCTGGTCTCTCATGCCTTCTTCTCCGTCCGCTTGGCACGGGACAGCAGGAGCAGCACCCCCACCAGCGCCGTGAAGACCACCGAGGTCTCACCCATGGTGTCGTAGCCGCGGTAGGAGGCCAGCACGGAGGTCACCACGTTGGGGACGGCGACCTCATGCGCCGAATCCTCCAGGTAACGGGGCACCACATGCTGGTGGATGGGATTGGTGGGGTCCCCATAGGGCGGCATGTCCAAGGTGGCATAGATCAGGACGGCGCCCGTGAGCAGCACCACCACCACCGGGAGGAGCGGAGTCCGATCGGGCTTCTTCTCCTCGGAGCCGACGAGTGCGAGCGCCGACAGCATGAGGATCGTGGAGATCCCTGCGCCGACCGCGGACTCCGTGAAGGCCACGTCCACGGCGTCCATCACCACGAAGAGGCCTGCGGACAGGAAGCTGTAGATCCCGGCCAGCATCACGGCGGCGAACAAGGAGCGGACGCGCACGATGGTCACGGCGGTGACCGTGAGGAACAGCAGCAAGGAGATGTCGATCACGACGTCCACGTGCCATCCTCCTTCCTGCGCACGGGGACGAGCCCCCCTTCGAGCGCTGCGCGACACGTGGCGTGCGTGGCGATGGGGCTCGTGAAGAGGACGAAGATGATGACGATCAGCAGCCGCAGCGTGTTGAGGCTGAATCCGGTCTGGAGCATCATGCCCAGCACCATCAGGCCCGCCCCGGCGGTGTCCGTCATCCCCCCGGCATGCTGCCGGGTGAAGACGTCCGGCATGCGGTTCACGCCGATGGCACCTCCGATGAGGAACACCACCCCACCCACGATCAGGATCCAGCTGAGCCCGGCGACGAGGAGTTCCATGGTCAGAGCACCTGGTCCTCGTCGAAGGGTCGCGCGAGATCACCGTGCGTCTCGACGTACTTCAAGACGGCGAGGGTGCCGATGAAGTTCATCAGGGCGTAGACGAGCGCGAGGTCCATGAAGTCGGGACGCCCGGTCAGGAAGCCGATCACGGCGATCAACAAGACCGTCTTGGTTCCGAACATGTTCACCGCGAGGATGCGGTCGAACACCGTGGGACCGAGCACGGCCCGCCCGAGTGCCAGGGCCATGGCGACCAGGATCCCCGCCGCCGCGACGCTGAACATGAGCATCGGGTCGTTCATGCGTCTCCTTCCAGCTTCACCACGCGCCGGTCCATCTCGCCCTCCTCGGTGCCCTGCAAGGCGGCGCGGGTGAGGGAGTGCACCTCCATGGACGTGCCGTAGACGCCGGTGGTGATGGTGCCCGGCGTCAGCGTGATCGAGTTGGCGTAGATGAAGCGGCCCAGATCGGTCTTCTCGTGCCCCTCATAGCGGCCGAAGGCGGGGTCGATGTCCAGGTTCGGCCTCAAGCAGACCTTCAGCACGTCCCAGTTGGCCTTCAACGTCTCCCAGGCCAACCAGGGCAGGTACAGCGGGGTCCGCAGGGTGAGGTGGAGGGGGATCGACTCGCGGTCCGCGACGTCCATGCGGTGCGCGATGTAGGTGACCAGAACGATGGACACCACCCCCAGGCTCGTGATGAAGAGCGTGTAGTGCCCGGAGAGAAAGAGCCAGAAGGCCATGAGCATGGCCCCCAGGCCCATCAGATGAGCCATAGACCGCATTGTCCCGAGTTGTCGTCCGCGTGGAGCGGCTTCGTCGGGGCGGGATAATAGGGACCGGCCCTCAGGCGGTCAACAAACCCTCACCAGTTGGATTGGGCCCCGTCCACGATCCGCTGGACGAGGAGCTCGACCGCCTCACTCCGACCGATGTCCTCGGTCTCCGATGCCTCCAGGAACTGCCCTTCGGCACGCAGGGACTGGTCCTCCCAGAGGATGGCGTTTCCCTCCACGTCGATGATCTCGACCCGGGCCGCGATCGACACCTGGCGCTGCAGGACCTCCGCCGTGTTGCCACCGGCACCCGGCCGGAAGAGCGGCGCGTTGACGTTGTACCCCACGATCGTCCCCTGGACGATCGCATCCGCCACGTCCTCACCGGCGCTGCGCACGCCCAGGGCCCGGGGGAGCTCCCGCAGCAGCTGCTGGTGGATCTCCTCGGTCAGCTCGGCCCGCGTGGTCTCGTTCTCGAAGGGGAGCACGGCGATGGTGCGGATGTAGTCCGGCAGACCTGCCCCGGCCCGCAGCGAGTAGTTGCAGCCACTCAACGCCCCGAGCAGCAGCAGGACCGCCGGAGCGAGCCGCGGGCGCCGGCCGCGGGAGCGCAGGCGCCCGGCGTGTGCCCGCACGGTGTCAGCGCCCCAGCGTCCAGATCTCGGGCGGGAAGGACTCGACATACTCGACGCTCTCGACTTCGACGGTGAGCTCTCGGAACGCAGCCAGATTACGATACGTGGCGCTCTGCGGCAGCCCCGCCCCGTCCCGCTCGACGGACAGGCTCTCCTCCGCCCGACCATCGCGCAGGATCTCCGCGGAGGCGAGGGCGCCCCCCTCGAAGCGGAAGCTCATCTCGCGGGCGCCGGGCACGTCATAGCGCAGGCGGACGGTGCGCTCGTCCAGCGCCTCGCCCCCCACCAGGCGGGGCACCCCGCCCGGGCGGAAGACCCCCAGCGACGCCCACAGGAGCGGCGCCGGCGGGATCAGCCCGTCGGGAGCCCCCGGGGGAAGGCGAAGCTCGTCGTCGACGAGCGCGGCCTGGACGGCCAGCTCGCCGTTGCCCAGGAACAGGTCGAGCCGGGCGCGGTAGGGCGGCTCCACCCGCGAGACGCCGCGCCCCGAGAAGCGCGCGCCTCCCTCGTTGGCACGCCACCGGAACAGCACGCGGGCGGGGCGCTCCAGACGCGTCGCCTCCTCCTGCAGGACGGCCACCTCGGCCGCATCGATGCTCGGGGCCGGCGGGGGCGCCGGCGCGGCCGTGCAGGAGATCAGCACCGGAAGGATCAGCAGGGAGGGCTGGAAGCCCGCCGCACGCAGCAGTCGGATCATGGACGGCTGCTACCCCCGCCCCCCGGGTTCTTTCCACCGCGCAGGCCTTCCCTTGGGCGCGGCGGCGCGGCCGGGTTAGCTTCGCCGGCCATGACCCCACGCCCCGTCTACGTCACGAGCGACGTCCATCTCGGTGCCGTGCCCCCCGACACCGAGCGTTCCTTCCTGCGCTGGTTGGAGCATGCAGGCGCGTGTGCCTCCTCCCTGCTCCTCAACGGCGACCTCTTCGATTTCTGGTTCGAGTACCGGAACGCCGTTCCGCGCGGACACACGCGGGTCCTGGGCGCGCTACGCGCGCTCGTCGACGCCGGCCTGCCCATCACCCTCATGGGGGGCAACCACGATTGGTGGGGGGGGTCGTTCCTGCGGGACGAGATCGGCGTGGAGTTCCTCCAGGAGCCCGTCGTCCGCGAGCTGGGCGGCCACCGCACGCTGGTGGCGCACGGCGACGGTCTGGGTGGGGGTGACCTGGGCTACCGGGCGCTCAAGCTGGTGCTGCGCGGCCGGTTCACCGTCGCCGGGTTCCGGTGGCTGCACCCGGACGTCGGTGCCTGGCTGGCACGCCGGGTGTCGCGCACCGGCTCGAGGGAGCACGCGGCCGACGCGGCCACGTTGGCCAGGGCGGAACATGTACGCATGTGGGCACACGCCCAGCTCGACGCCGATCCGACGCTGGACCTGGTCCTGCTGGGCCACACCCACCTGCCCGCCCTGGAGGAGGTCGCTCCCGGCCGGCACTACCTGAACGCCGGCGACTGGGTGTACCGCCGCACGTACGCCATCCTCGCGGAGGGAGAGGCCCCCCGCCTGTTGGACTGGGAGGGCTGAGGGGACGGGTCGGGACCGACCCGTCCCCACGGGCCCCTTCACGCGGAGCGCGGCGCTCCCCGCAGCAACAACCACCCGACGAGGCCCGCCACGGTGGAGGCCGCGAGCACGGCCAGCTTGGCCGTGTCGAGCTCGGGCGCCGGCCCGAACGCCAGTCCCGCGATGAACAGCGCCATAGTGAACCCGATGGCGCAAAGCCAGGACGCGCCGTGCAGATGGCGCCACGTGACCCCACCGGGCAGCGCAGCCCACCCCAGCCGCACGACGAGCGCCGCAGCCAGCAGGATCCCGACCGGCTTGCCCACCAGCAGGCCCAGCGCGATCCCCGTGGCCACGGGATCGCGGACCGCCCCCAGCGGATCGGCCGGCACCGCGACGCCTGCGTTGGCCAGGGCGAACAGCGGCAGGATCCCGAAGGCCACCCACGGCTGGAGACCGTGCTCGAGGCGCTCCAGCAGCGTAGGCGCACGCGGAAGATCCCCCACCGGTGACGCAGCCTGATGGGGGATGGCCAATGCCGTCAGCACACCCGCGACGGTGGCATGCACACCGGACTTCAGGACCGCGAACCAGAGCGCCACCCCGAGCACCAGGAACACGGCGGGAGCGCGCACACCGGCGCGCGCAGCCACCAGCAACGCCGCGAAGAGCAGCGTAGCCGCTCCGAGGGCCGTCAGGCTCACGTCCGCCGTGTAGAACACCGCGATCACCAACACCGCCAACAGGTCGTCCACGATGGCCAGCGCCGACAGGAAGACCTTCAACCCCAGCGGTGCCCGGCTTCCCACGAGCGCGAGGACGCCCAGCGCGAACGCGATGTCCGTGGCGATGGGGACGGCCCACCCGACGCGCCCCGGCCCGGACGCGTTCAGCGACAGATACACGACGGCCGGCACGAGCGCGCCTCCGAGCGCGCCAGCCAACGGGAGTGCCGCCGAGCGCAGGGACGCGAGTTCCCCGCCCCGGAGCTCGCGCTTGATCTCGAGTCCGACGACGAAGAAGAACACCGCCATCAGGGCGTCGTTGATCCACAGGACGAGGCCCTTCTCCAACGACGCCCCACCCACGGAGATCGCGATCGGCAGCTCGCGCCACGCGAAGTAGGCGTCACGCCAGGGCGAGTTGGCCCAGAGCAGCGCGAGGGCGGCGCAGGCGATCAGCACGACGCCGCTGGCGGCCTCGGTGCGGAAGAAGGAGGCGAACGGCACCCAGGGACGGGGCCGCTCCAGACGGACCTCGACGGACGGGCTGGACATCGGAGTCACCTCGAGCTCAAGGGACCCGTCCGCGTGCCGTCCGTGGGCTCCGGCCGAGGCGCACAGCGCCCGGGCGGCCGGATCATGATCCACTCCGGCCGCGACCGGATGAGAAAGAATATCATCCGCGAGGCGCCCTCAGAAGGGGCCTCGGAGCCGTCAGCGGAAGACGGTGATCGGGAGCGAGATGGTCAGCTCCACGCGCGGTGCCTGGCCTGGCGCCGCCCGGGCCGCCCCCACCGTGATGGGATCGGGGAAGTCCCGCAGGTGGGCGGACACGAAGGCATCGGCCCCGCCGAGCAGCAGCATGAAGAGGCCGAACGCGAGCCAGTCCTCGCGCTGTTCCACACGGGTCTCCTCGAGGGCCTGCATCTCCTCGACCCGGGGGTGGGCGGCGATCCGCGCCTGGATCGAATCGGGATCCGTGACGCCGTCCGCCACCGCGTCCCGTCGGGCCTCCACCTCCCAGAACTCGAGGCGGTCGCGGGCGCTTCCGAGC
Source organism: Gemmatimonadota bacterium (assembly GCA_041390125.1). Classification (NCBI taxonomy): domain Bacteria; kingdom Pseudomonadati; phylum Gemmatimonadota; species Gemmatimonadota bacterium. The sequence continues at coordinate 279,617 of JAWKQN010000009.1, forward strand.
GCCCGGAGCGTCTTCCAGAGCATGAGGCCCGAAGCCGCTTCCGTCAGGAAGTAGAAGCTGGCGCGGGAGTAGGCGCCGGTCGCGGCCTGTCCCCACCCCGGTACGGCCAGGGACCGCAGGAACGCACCCCCCGGAGTGACGTCGGTGGGAAACAAGGTATCCGCCGCCGGGCGCGCATCCTCCACCGCCACCTGCGCCGCTGCCGGGACGGCCAGCAGCAGCAACAGGGTCAGCATCGCCAAGCTCCTCACGGGACGAACACCCCCAGCCGCTTCGGCATGACGTCGATCTGGATGGACGAGGCGGCGGCGGGCATCAGCTCCCCGTCCAGCTCGAAGGGAAGCGGCCCCCCGTTCCCGCTGCCGAACTCGACGCGCTGGAAGCGGCGCAGCCGGATGCCGTTCAGGGTGCCGTGCGTCCCGCGGATGACGCGCGGGATGGCTCGCGCCACCTGGAGCAGGTTCAGACGATCCACGAAGCACAGATCGAGGAAGCCGTCGTCCGCCACGGCCGTCGGATTGAGGAGGAACCCGCCGCCGGCGGAGGGCCCCACGGTGACGGCCGACAGCATGGTCGGTGCCTCGAACCGCTCCCCATCCGCCAGGGTGACCCGGACCGGGACCGCACGGAAGCGCACCAACGCGCCGAGGAGCGCCACCAGGTACTGTGCGAGCCCGGAGAGGACCTGCACCCGCGCTCGCCGCAACAGCACCTCCACGTCCAGACCCACCCCCATCAGGTTCACGAAGTACCGTTCCTGCCCGTCCCACCGGGCCCGTCCCACGTCCACCCGGCGCACGCGGCCGCCCACGAGTACCCGTACGGCGCCCGGAATGTCCTTGGGAGCCCCCACGATGCGGTAGAAGTCGTTTCCCGTCCCGACCGGGATGATCCCCAACGGCGGCGGCTCCGCCGCTGCCGCCAGGAGCCCGTTGACCACCTCGTGGATGGTACCGTCCCCGCCCACCACGAGCAGGCGGGCCGCCCCCTGGGCGACCGCCTCCTGCGCCAGCCGCGCCCCGTCCCCGGGGCCCGTGGTCGTCAGGATCCGGGGCTCGAGGCCGTGGCCGGCCAGGGCGTCGACGAGCCGAGGGAGCATCCGCGCGCCCTTCCCCGAGCCCGAGGCGGGGTTGACGAGAACGAAGAGATCGGGGGTCATGGGCATCCGCCGGAGGCTCCATCCGTGGGGTGGACCGCGTGGCGGGAGCGTGTGGGAATCGAACCCACCAACCCGGGTTCGAACCGGGCCAGCTGGTTTTGAAGACCAGTCGGAACACCAGCTCCGATCCGCCCCCCCATCGCGATCACGCCGACCACCCGACGAGCAGCACCGCGCCCAGCGCGAGCGTGCCGGCGAACAACAGCGCCACCCGGCGCGCGAGGGCGGGCGTGGCCAGCACCGCCAGTGCCGCCCCCTTGAACACGATGTTGGACAATCCGCCGACGAGGATCAATCGCCAGGCCCGCTCGGGCTCCAGCCGCTGGTCCCGGACGAGCTCCGTCAGGGACAGGGTGATGGCGTCCATGTCCACGATCCCCGACAGGCCCGCGATGGCGTAGAGCCACCGGGAATCCAGGCGCGCCTCCGCGAACGCGACCGCGAACAGGATGGCGCCGTACAGGAGGCCGAAGACGATGGCGGTGCGCAGCCCGGACGGCGGGGACGCCTCCTGCGCCCGGAGCGGCTCCGCGCGTCCGCGACGCGCCGCCAGCGCAGTGAGCAGCACCATCCCGCCGGTGAGGAGCAGCAGGGGAGGTGCGGCCACCGGCAGGAAGGCGACGTGCACGACACCGATCTCCAGCAGGACGCGCAGGAAGACCACCGTGGAGGCGATCATCACCACCAGCGTCCCCGCCTGCGCGGTGACCCTTCCCTGCTTGTTCTCCGCCGCGTAGGCCACCGTGGTGGCGGTGCTGGAGATGAGCCCGCCCAGGACGCCTGCCGCCAGCGTCCCGGCGCGCGAGCCGAAGACCCGGTAGGCGATGTAGGCGGCCAGGCTGATGCCCACGATCAGCACGACCATCATCCAGATGCGGAACGGATTGAGCACGCCGTACGCGTCATAGGCGCGGTCGGGAAGGACCGGCAGGATGACCAGCGCCACGAGGACCAACCGCACGACCGCACGGATTTCGGACGCGGCCAGCCCGGACACCCAGCGGTGCAGCTCCGTCTTCCAGTGCAACAGGACGGTGATGATCCCGGCGACCACCACGCCCTGGACCCGATACCCGAACAGCACCGCCGCACCGATCAGGTAGAGCGCCACCGCGGCCACCTCGGTGGTGATCCCGGGCGCGGGATGGTCGTCCTCGCGCTCCGCCACGTTCGCCGCCACCAGGAAGGCGGCCACCACCACCAGGCCCGCGCTCACCACCCACGGTCCCACCCGACCAGCCACCAGGGCCGCGAGGGCGCCGAAGAGGGAGATGAGCGGGAAGGTGCGGATCCCGGCGATCGGGTCCGTGGCCCACTGCCGCTGGAGTCCGACGAGGAGTCCCAGGCCGAGCGCCAGCGCGAGCGAGACGACGATCTCGGGATCGGTCACGGGGCGTGCGCGCTCCCCCCTCAGGAACGGATACGGCGGGTGTGCCGTCGGGCGCGAACAGGATAGCGACCGACCCGTCCCTCCGGTACCTTTGGCCTCCGTTCCGGAGGAACCGTGACCGCTCGTCCATCCCCACAGGACCCGCTGCTCGACTCCCGCGTCCCGGCCCGCCCCACCGCCGCCGCGACGGCTCGCAACCCCGGTACGCCACTCGACCTGGAGTGGGTGCTGGGCCTGCGCGTCAATCGAAGCGCCGTGGAGCGCCGTACCGGGACGCTGGGCACCCGGCGCAGCGTGAAGAAGGAATGGCAGGCCGCCTGGCTGCTCCGCGCCGTCCGGCTGATGGACCTGACCACGCTGGAGGGCGGCGACACACCCGGTCGCGTACGCCGGCTGGTCGCCAAGGCACGCCGCCCCGTCCGTGACGACCTGCTGGACGCGCTCGGTATGGGGGACGCCGGTCTGACCGTCGCCGCGGTGTGCGTCTATCCCGCGCTCGTCCCTACCGTCCGCGCGGCGCTCGCCGAAGCCCCGATCCACGTGGCCGCCGTGGCCGCGGGATTCCCGCACGGTCTGTCCCCGCTGGAGCAGCGGATCGCCGAGGTCGAGGCTGCGGTTCGCGCGGGTGCCGACGAGATCGACATCGTCATTCAACGCAGTCACGTGTTGCGCGGCGAATGGCAGGCGCTCTACGACGAGGTCCGAGCCTTTCGCGACGCCTGCGGCGACGCGCACCTCAAGACGATCCTGGCCACGGGTGAGCTGGGCCCGCTCCGCAACGTGGCGCGCGCCTCCGCGGTTTGCATGATGGCCGGAGCGGACTTCATCAAGACCTCCACGGGCAAAGAGCGCGTCAACGCCACACTGCCCGTCGGGCTGACGATGGTGCGCACGCTGCGGGCCTACGTCGAGCGCACCGGCTATCCCGTCGGCTTCAAGCCCGCGGGCGGCGTGCGCAGTGCGAAGGACGCGTTGCTGTGGATGATCCTCATGAAAGAGGAGCTGGGCCGTGAATGGCTCGAGCCCGAACGCTTCCGCTTCGGTGCCAGCTCCCTCCTGAACGACATCGAGCGACAGCTCGAGCACCACCTGACCGGTCGGTATTCTGCATCCTTCCGCCATCCCCTCGCGTGATGACCCGGATCGAGACCCTGTACCACTCGTTGGAGTACGGTCCCGCGCCCGAGAGCCCGGCGCCGGCGCTGGAATGGCTCGAGCGGCACGGGCGCCGCTTCGGACACTTCATCGACGGACGATGGACCGACGCCGGAACCCGGTTCGCGACCCGGGCGCCGGCCGATGGGTCCGAGCTGGCGCAGGTCACGCAGGGCAGCGATCAGGACGTGGACGGGGCCGTACAGGCCGCGCGCGCCGCCCAGGTGTCCTGGGCGCGCCTGGACGGGCATGCCCGGGCGCGGCACCTCTACGCGCTCGGCCGCGCCGTGCAGCGCAACGCACGCCTCTTCGCGGTCCTGGAGAGCCTCGACAACGGCAAACCCATCCGCGAAGCCCGCGACGTGGACGTCCCCCTCGTGGCGCGGCACTTCCTCCACCACGCCGGCTGGGCGCAGCTGGCGCCGCGCGTGCTGCCCGGGTTCGGACCCGTGGGCGTGGTGGGCCAGATCGTTCCCTGGAACTTCCCGCTGCTGATGCTCGCCTGGAAGGTCGCGCCCGCGCTGGCGGTCGGGAACACGGTCGTGCTCAAGCCGGCCGAGCATACGCCGCTGACCGCGCTGCTCTTCGCCGACCTGTGCGTTGAGGTGGGGATCCCCGCCGGGGTGTTCAACGTGGTGACCGGCGACGGCACGACGGGCGCCGCGCTCGTGCGGCATCCGGACGTGGACAAGATCGCGTTCACGGGCTCCACCGAGGTGGGGCGAGCCATCCGCGTCGAGACCGCGGGGTCCGGGAAACGGCTCTCACTCGAGCTGGGCGGCAAGTCCCCCTTCGTGGTCTTCGAGGACGCGGACCTGGACTCGGTGGTCGAGGGCGTCGTGGACGCCATCTGGTTCAACCAGGGGCAGGTCTGTTGTGCAGGCTCACGCATCCTGGTGCAGGAGGGCGTGGAGCGGACGCTCGAGCGCAAGCTCAAGGCGCGCATGGAGACGCTGCGCATGGGCGACCCGCTCGACAAGTCGGTGGACATGGGCGCCATCGTGGCCCCTGTGCAGCTGGACCGCATCCGCGACCTCGTCGAACGGGGCCGCCAGGAGGGGGCGGAGATCTGGCAACCCTCCTGGGCCGTCCCCCGCGAGGGATGGTTCTACCCGCCCACGCTCTGCACCGCCGTGGCGCCGGCAGGCACGCTGGCCCAGGTCGAGATCTTCGGACCGGTGGTCGTGCTGATGTCGTTCCGCACCCCCGACGAGGCGGTCGAGCTCGCGAACGACACCCGGTACGGATTGGCGGCCTCTGTCTGGACCGAGAACGTGAATCTGGCGTTGGATGTGGCGCCCCGGATCCAGGCCGGGACGGTCTGGATCAACTGCTCCAACCAGTTCGACGCCGCCTCGGGCTTTGGAGGCTACAGGGAGAGCGGCTTCGGACGCGAAGGTGGACTCGAGGGGCTGTACGAATACCTGGCGCCGCGCGAGCGCGGGCGCGAGCCGGCACGTAGCGCGGCGGACCGGCCGCGGCTTCCCCGCCCCGCTCCCGACCCGCTCGGTGGAGGTCCGGAGTCCATCGACCGGACGGCCAAGCTGTACATCGGCGGCAAGCAGGTGCGGCCCGACGGCGAGACGAGCCTGGCCATCCTGGACGCGAAGGGACGCGCACTCGCGGAAGTGCCGCGGGCCAACCGGAAGGACGTCCGCAACGCCGTGGAGGCGGCGCACGCCGCCCTTCCCGGCTGGCGGGGTCGAACGGCCCACAACCGCGCGCAGATCCTCTACTACCTGGCCGAGAACCTGGAGGTGCGGGCGCAGGAGCTGTCCGAGCGTCTGCGGGCGGGAGGCGCCTCCCGGCGGGACGCGCGTCGGGAGGTGGCGGCGAGCGTGGACCGCCTCTTCACCTGGGCCGCGTGGGCGGACAAGTGGGACGGCCGCGTCCACGCCACGCCCTTCCGCAACGTCACCCTGGCCATGCCGGAGCCCCTGGGCGTGCTCGGGATCGTGTGTCCCGATGAGGCCCCCCTGCTCGGGTTCCTGTCCTGCGTGGCCCCGGGCCTGGCCATGGGCAACACGCTGGTGGCCGTCCCGAGCGAGCCCTTCCCCCTCCTCGCCACGGACGTGGTGCAGGTCCTCGAGACCAGTGACGTGCCGGCCGGTGTCGTGAACGTCCTGACGGGCTTCAAGGACGAGCTGGCCCCCGTGCTGGCGGCGCACGACGACGTGGCCGGCCTGTGGTACTTCGGACACCGGGAGGGCTCGCAGGAGGTGGAACGCCTGTCCGCGGGGAACCTGAAGCGGACCTGGGTGGACCACGGCCGTTCGCGGGAGTGGACGGGGCCGTCGGGCGCGGACGAGGAGTTCCTGCGGGAAGCCACCCAGATCAAGAACATCTGGGTGCCCTACGGCGAATAGGCGGGAGGGACGACGCGCCGCCCCCTGCGTGGGGATCCGGGGGGTCACGCCGCCCAAGGCCCGGGCTCGTCCTGGGAGGTGCCAGCCAGGCTCGTCCTGCGGACGTGCTACCGGCGCAGGAAGGAGCGGTTGACCGGCGTCTGGATGACCAGGGTGAGTCGGTCCCCCGGAGTGACCGTGAGCCGAGGCGTCGTGTAGCGGTCGCTGGCGAGCAGATCGATCTGGATCTGCAGGTCCCGGACGGCGGGCCACTCCAGCACGAAACGGCCCGACGCCTTGCCGCTCACCCGCCCGATCAGCTGCCGCCCGCCTTCGGACAGCGCGTGCAGGGTGGCCTCGTTGAAGTCGGTATTCTCGACCAGGAGCATGACCTCCTGACGGCCACCTCCGCGCTCGAAGGGAGAGGGTGTGTTGGCCCCCCGCCCGCAGCCCAGCCCCGCGACCAATAGTCCGACAGCAAGGACAACGCCCTGCAAGTATCTGGCAAGACGCCGGATACGCTCGCTGACCTCAACCACGTTCCAGCCTCCGCCGCCAGGGGACGTCCGGTCGGGGCCGGGGCGGCGCGCGCCCCGACCCCCCGGTCCGACTGCTACTCGCTCACCAGGTTGCCGACCCGGATGGGCGCCAGACCGGCCCGCTCGAGCAGCTGGTTGAGGCGCGCCAGGTCGTCGCGCAGGATGATCTGCATGGCCTGAAGCTGCTCCTGCAGCTGCGCCGAGAGGTACTGGTAGACCTCCTGGGCCTGCTCGGTGGGCTCGGACTCGCCCGACTCCACGACGCCCATCAGGGCCGCCAGCTTGTTGTTGAGCTTGATGGGGAAGTTCAGCGGATCCTGATTGCTCTGGTTCCGGACCTGGTAGATCTCCTCTTCGACGGCGCTGAGCTTGGTCTTCACGTCTCCGCCGGCGCGCTCGATCTGCCCGTCGTCCGTCTGGCCGAGCCGATCGTCCACCTCCGTCTTGACCCCGCGGATGTCGAGCACGGCCTGATTGGCCGCGCTCACCCGGTCCCGGATCTCGATCGCCAGGTCGAAGCGCCGCTGCAACTCCGCCATGGTGACCTGCCCCTCCAGGCGGGGGTCGAGCCGGACCTCGAAGCGCTGCTCCTGGACCGGATGGTCGTCGACCGTCAGCCGCACCACATACTCGCCGGGTACGGCGACGGGGCCCTGGTTGCCGGCCGCCCAGAAGATGCGACCCTCGAAGTCGGTGTAGCCGGGGTAGCGCAGGTTCCAGGTGAAGCGCTTGGAGCCCTCGGACTTCGCGGGCGTGGGCGCGCGTCCACCGCCGAAGAACTGCGCGGGACCCTCCTCCTGCTCCGTGGTATCCGCTGCCGCCGACTCGAAGGTCTGGATCACCCGGCCGCGGGCGTCGGCGAACTCCAGGGTGACCTTCTCCGCGTCCTCGGCCAGGTAGTAGTAGATGTCCACGCCCTGATCCACGCCCCGCACGGGGTCGGCGGGATCGAACAGGTGGACGGGCGCGGAGGTGATCCGGTCGGACATCTGCCGGATGGGTCCGATGGCGGGCAGCACCCAGAAGGAGCGCCCGTGCGTGGAGACCACGAGATCGTTCTCCTCGACAACCAGGTCCGAGACCTGGGTGTTGGGCAGGTTGAGCCCGAGCGACGACCAGTGGGCGCCGTCGTCCCAGGAGACGTAGACCGTCGTCTCGGACGCACCGTACAGCAGGCCGGGACGCGCCGGATCCTCCCGCACCGCGCGCACGAAGTCGTCGGCGGGAATGCCCTCGACGATCTTGGTCCACGTACGACCGTAGTCCGTGGTCTTCCAGATGTACGGACTCCGATCGTTGTCGACGAGATACCGGATCCCCGCCACGTACGCCTTGCCCGGCGTGTTCGGCGAAGGCTCGATGGTATTGATGCGCACGAAGTCCGGCGCATCCGGGGGGGTGACGTTGGTCCACGTGGCCCCGCCGTCGCGGGTCACGTGCACGAGCCCGTCGTCGGAGCCGGCCCAGATGACGTTCACGTCATGGTAGGACGGCGCGATGGCGAAGATGGTGGCGTAGGTCTCGACCCCGGTCTGGTCGCGTGTGATCGGGCCGCCGGACGGACCGATGGTGGAGGGGTCGGCGCGCGTCAGGTCCTCCGAGATCTGCTCCCAGCTCTGACCCTCCGTCGTGCTCTTCCAGACCTTCTGCGTGCCCGTGTACAGGATGTTCGGGTCGACGGGCGAGAAGATGATCGGGAACGTCCACTGCACGCGCTCGACCAGGTCCTCCGCCGACTGCCCCATGGGATTCTCGGGCCAGACGTTGACGGCGCGCGTCTCACCGGAGTCGTGGTCGTAGCGCGAGAGGCTCCCGCCGTAGCATCCGGCGAAATAGATGTCCGTGTCCTTGGGGTCGGGTGCGATATACCCGCTCTCGCAGCCGCCGACCGAGAAGAAGTAGCCGCCACCGCCGAAGCCGCCGGCGGCCGACAGGTGGTTCCATCCCTTCCACGGGGTGCAGGCCGTCGAGTTGTCCTGCTGGGCACCGCACACCATGTAGGGCTCGTGGTGCGTCGTGATCACCCGGTAGAACTGCGCCGTCGGGTAGTCCTGGTCCGTCCAGGTCTGACCGCCGTTCAGCGTGACGTTGCCGCCCCCGTCGTTGCTGTTGATCATGCGGTCGGGATCGCTGGGCGCGATCCACAGGTCGTGATTGTCCCCGTGCGGCACCCGGATGGACTCGGGGAACGTCTTGCCGCCGTCACGTGAGCGGTAGAAGCCGGTGTTCAGGGCGTAGACGACATCCTCGTCCTGGGGGTCGGCGTAGATGCGGGTGTAGTAGAAGGCACGCTGCCGCAGCTTGCGCTCGTCGTTGATGAGCTCCCACGTCGCCCCGCCATCATCCGAGCGGAACACGCCACCGTTCTCGTGCTCGATCAGCGCCCACACCCGTTGCGGGTTCGCGGGCGAGACGGCCACCCCGATCTTCCCGAGCAGGCCCTCCTGCGGCAGACCGGGATTGCGGGAAAGCTCCGTCCACGTCTCACCGCCGTTGGTGGACTTGAAGAGCCCGCTGCCCGGGCCCCCGGACGACATCCCCCAGGATTTGCGCCAGGCTTCCCACAAGGCCGCGTACATCACGTCCGGATTGCCCGGATCGAACGTCAGATCGACGCCTCCCGACCGATCATCGCGGTAGAGCACCTTGCGCCAGGTCTCGCCGCCGTCCGTGGTCTTGTAGATGCCGCGCTCGGGGTTCTCCATGGAGTGCTTGCCGAACGCGGCCACCCAGGCGGTGTTGCAGTCGGTCGGGTGCACCCGCACCCGCGCGATGTTCTGGGTCTCCTCGAGGCCCAGATGCGTCCACGTGTTCCCGCCGTTGGTGGACTTGTAGACCCCGTCGCCCTGCATGACGTTGCCGCGCAACTGGGTCTCGCCGGTTCCGATGTACACGACGTCGGGGTCGGCCTCGCAGACCGCCACCGCGCCTACGGACGAGCTGGTGATCTTGCCGTCGGTGACCACCCGCCAGGTCTGGCCCGCGTCCGTGGTCTTCCACAGACCGCCGCCCGTGGCGCCGAAGTAGTATTCGTAGGGACGGCTGTCGCTGCCGGCCACACCGATGGAGCGCCCGCCCCGATCGATGCCGATATTGCGCCAGCGCAGCGCGTCGAAGTAGTCGGTGTCGTAGGTCTGGGCCGTCAACGGTGGGGCCGCGACCATCAGGAGGCCCGCCAGCGCGGCAGCGCCGCGGCCGAAGGTCTTCCGGGAAGTGCTCATCGGATCCAGATCCTGCTCAGGTAGGGACGTACGCCAACCACCCCGGGGCGAACCGGGGCGACGGGCGGAGTGTGGGGCCGACCCCCCGGCCGGGCAAGGGCCCGGCCGGCTTCCGAACGGAGCCGCCGGACCGGACCGCGATCCTGGCGTGCCGCCGACCTCAGCGGACAGGCTTGAACGGCGTGATGGGCTCGGCAGGATCCACGTCGATCGGGCGGGCCGACCCGAACAGCCCTCCGTCGATCACGGTGGCATCCAGGATCAGGTACAGGCCCGCCGCCAGCGTCGCGAGCAGCGCTCCGGTCTTGACCGGGTTGAGCTTCCGGAGGCTCATCTCCTCGATCCCGGTCAGGGGGATGCTGTAGGACGTGGCGAACTGGAAGTTCTCCTGCAGCGTCTGGCCACGAGCGGTCACGACCTCCAGGTCGATCCGGTCCGACTCGCTCCGTCGCACGGTGCCGTCCAACACCCGGATCGGCGTGTCGCGATCCTGGCTCTGCCGGATGGCCTCTTCGATGGTCAGCCGCGCCCGGATCTGATCTCCGGGTGAGGCCTGGCGAACGGGTTGGAACGTGTAGCATCCGCTCGCGACCACTGCCGACACGACCAGGGTCAGCATGGCCAAGGCGCGGCGGCCTCCTGCGTTGCATCGGTGCTGTCTCACGTCGTGCTCCTCAGATGACTTCGACGGTGCCGGTGAACAGCTGGTTGAACACATACGCCCAGCGGTAGACCTGCGTGGCAAGGGGCCCGCCCACGTCGAAGCGTAGCGCGGCATCCAGATAGATCTTGACTCCTACGGACGACAGGTCCTCCTCGTCGCGACGGGCCTCGAAGAAGAAGCGCTTGGCGCCTCCGACCTGGGCGCCTCCCTCGAGTCGGATGATCGTGTCGAACGGAAGCATCCGCACGATGGTATCGGCCGCGAAGAGCTCCACCTGGGTGTTCCCGGCCTCGCTGACCCCGGCGTTGAATGCCTGGGACATCACCAAGGCCGCAGGCTTGCCGCCCTCGCCGGTCACGAGCACCCGCACCTGCTCCGGCGTCGGGTCCTCGAACCAGTCACACCCCCCCGCACCCGCCAGAACTCCGCACAACACGGCCCAGCCGGCCGCCCATCCCTGACGTCGAAGCGCCATCCCTTCCTCCTTGCATCTCCCTAGGCGAAGGTCCGGGCCCCCGACACCCTGTCGGAGACCCGGACCCGTGCTGCTACCCCTCACGCGCGGTGAAGGATCGCTGGAATCAGCACCCCAATCCGTTCAGGTGGCAGTTCGCCCGGATCTCGGTGATGCTGATGGGCAACAGCTTGCCCGGATTCTGCTGGGTATCCGACGTCGGAAGCCAGACGTCGTCCACCACACCGAAGCGGTACATGTCCGCCAGGCGCTGGCCCGTGAGGAAGATGTTCACGCGCCGCTCGTGGCGCAGCATGTCGATCGCAGGGATCTGACCGCTGTACGCCGTCACGCCATCCAGGGTGACCCGGATGTCGTTGATGGCGTCGGTGAACGCCGCGTTGTCGCCGCGCGCGAGCGCGTCCTCCGCGATGATCATGTGCATCTGCCGCTCGTCGATGATCGTGAGCGGCTGATAGATCTGACCTTCGACGAAGAACTCGTTCACGCGCCGCGTGATCTCACGATCGGGCGCATTGGTGAGCGGGTCCATGAGCACGATCCCGGTGATCGTCTTGATCGCCGCCGGGTCCACGCTCACGTAGTCCGAGCCCACCTGGTTCTCGGCGCGGCTGTTGATCCAGCTCGCCAGCTGGTTGGTGATGGTCGACGCGCTGTACTGGAACTGCCAGCGCCAGTCGGTGCCGCCCATGAGGGCCAGCGCCGCCTGGGCGTCGGCCACCGCGCCGGCATCCTGCACCAGCGGGTTCGCCGTGTTCGGGGTCGGCTTGATCTTCTGCCGGATCCCCTTGGCGAACTTGGCCCGGGCCCGCATCGCCAGCGCCCGCGTCTCGATCTCGGAATTGCCGGCGGCACGCGCCAACGTCACCGCCTGGTCGAGGCGGGACACGGCGTCGTCGAAGACCGCCAGCATCCCGGCCTCACCCACCGGCGCGCCCGCCTCCAGCTTGTCGGAGAACGTCATGTCCTCCTGGACCTCACCGATCACGGTGTAGACCGTCCCCGCGATCAGGTAGCCCTTGGCGAGCGTCGCATTGAACTGGGTCAGTCCCTCGTCCACGTGGACCTTGACCAGATCCACGGCCTGATCCGCCATCCAGCGCGCCTGCGCCAGCTCCGGATAGGTCACGTCGAGGAATTCGTTCTCGGTGTTGGACAACGCACCGATGTCGATCTCGCGCCAGCCGTCACGCGAGCCGATCCAGGTGAGCCCGTCGCCCGCGATCTCGTACGCCTGCCACACGTCCGAGATGGCTACGGCCGCGAGCGACAGCGCACCGTTCACGACGGCGTTGGCCGCCTGGGTCGTGGCGAGGTTCTCCTCGACCAGGTTGTTCGGGTTGCTGACATCCAGGATGCCGCAGCCCGTGGTCGCCAGGACACCGCTCAGAAGAGCGACGCCCGCGAACCGGATCCGCTTGGTTCCGATATGCATCGTTCGTCTCCTCCTCAGAAGCTCACGCGGAGCGACGCGGTGATCCGGCGGGGCGTGGGCACGCCCCAGCCCTCGACGCCCTGGAGGAAGTTGTTGTCGGCGCCCGCACCGTCGGAGCGGCCGACCACGTTCCCCTCGGGGTCCATGCCGGAGTAGTCACTGTTCACCCACAGCGCCAGGTTGCGGACGCCCACGTTGAGCGTGCCGGTGGCCAGGCCCAGCCGCTCCACGAAGGAGGAGGGCATGCGGTAGGTGAGCGACAGCTCACGGAAGCGGAGGAAGTCCGCCTTGTAGGTGGAATTCAGACCCTGCATCGGCGAGAGGGCCTCGATCTCCTTGGCCCACGCGATGGCCGCGTCCAGACGGGCCTCCGCGGTCGACGCCGGGTTCTCCATGATGGCCTGCAGCTCCACAGCGCGCGGGATGTTGCGCCCGATCACCGGGTTGGCCTGACGGAACTCACCGGACAGGTTCTGATGGTAGTAGTTCCCGAAGCGGTACTCGAAGTTGGTCACGAGCTCGAAGTTGTTCAGGAACGAGATGTTCGTCCCGAACGAGCCCTGCCAGTCCGGCGTGGGCTTGCCGTTGTACCCGAGCGTGTGACCCTCACCGCAGTTGCTCGAGGCCACCTGGCCGTTCGGCACGCCGAAGTCGGAGTGACCCTTCACGAGCGGCTTGAACTCGCTCGGATTCCGCGGCACGCCGAAGTACGCCAGCGCCTGATCCCGCGTCGGCGCCACGCACTCGCCGGCCTGCGGAGCCAGGATGTTCAGCGGGATCTCGTTCTCCGCCAACTGCGCACCGATGAACGCACCCGGCGCGAAGCCCTCGATCAGCCAGTTCCGGTAGCGCGTGTAGCTGCCACCGATCTTGATCGGAGCGGCGCCGCCCAGGCTGGTGATCTCCTCCGAGATGTAGGAGGCGTTGGCGTTGATGTTGATGCTGACGTTGTCGCCCTGGTAGAGCGAGCCCTGCGCACCGATCTCCCAGCCGGTCGCCTTCAACTCGCCGATGTTGACGAGCTGCCGGTTGCGGAAGCCGCCCGACGGCGGGAACTGCTGGTCGACCAGCGCGTCCGTCACCGTGCGGTTCCAGTAGGTGACGTCCAGCGCGGCGCGGTCGTTGAAGAACCCGAGCTCAGTGCCCAGCTCCCACTCCGTCGACACCTCGGGCGACAGGTCGTCGTTGCCCAGGTTGAACGGACGCACGCCAGCGCCGTCCTCCGACGCGTAGGGCTCGTACGTGGTGAACCGATCGAACGCGCCCGGCTGGAGGCCGGACTGCCCGATGGCGCCACGCAGACGGAAGGTCGAGACGAGCTCGCTCTCCCACCCGAAGGCGTCGGTCGGGATGAAGGACGCGGAGAACTTCGGATAGAACGCCGTGTTGAAGTTCTCACCGAACGCGGAATTGGCGTCCCAGCGTCCGCCGACCGTCAGGAACAGGTAATCGTTGATGCCGAGCTGCTCCTGCAGGTAGCCACCGACCTGCGTGTTGCGCTCGAAACGCTCCGACACGTACTGGTCGGCACCGGCCTCGGCGACCTCGAGACCGGGACCCGGGAAGCGCGCACCGCCGCCACCCGACGTGGTCTCCTGGGCCATGAAGCCCTGTCCACCGGCCAGGAACGTGCTCTCGAAGCGATCGCCGAAGCGACGCACCCAGGAGAGCTTGAAGTCGGCCGTGATCTCGCGGTTGGTACGGTCCGCGATGTTGCGGCTGCCCTCGGGCTCGGAGCTGGAGAAGTTGTCCACGTTCCAGCCATAGGGGCGGAAGTCGTAGGCCTCCTCCGCCACCAGGTCCACGCCGAAGGTCCCGTCGACGATGAGCCCTTCCTGGATCTGGTAGTTCGCGTTGATGCTCCCCGCGAAGTGGCGGGTGTCCCCGACGGTGTACTGGTGCAGGTTCTCCTTCAGCGTGGCGAAGGCCGGTGCGCCGAAGAGGTTGTCGTCCTCGGACAGCCGGAGCTGCGCCATGAGGGCGGACGAGAACCCACCGTAGATGTTGTTGCCGTTGTTCGGCGTCTCCTGATGCACCTCCGAATAGAGCGAGCTGAGCCGGATGGACAGCTTCTCCATGGGGAAGATGTTCAGGTTGATGTTGCTCTGGATGCGGCGGTTCTCATCCTGCGCCACGCCGCCGACCTCGGGCACGCTGAGGAAGCTGCCGTCGAACGGACCGTCCTCGAACGTGTAGCGCCCCGACGCGAAGTACGTGATCAGGTCGCTGCCGCCGGTCACGGACGCGCCGTACGTCTGCCCGTAGCCCGTGTTGAAGAGGTCCTGGAGCAGCGGAACCTCGTAGCTGTCGTAGGCGCCACCGCTGAAGCCGAAGCGGCTCTGCATGCGGGAGAGTCCCCCGGCGATGCAGGAGTCCATCGACGCCTGGTTGGTCCGGTTCAGACAGCCCTTGGCCGGGTAGTCCGCCAGGTTGAGCATGCGATCCGTGGGCGTGGTGATCGCCGACTGCTGCACCTCGAAGGTGAAGCGGGGCGTGCCCTGACGGCCGCGCTTGGTGAAGATCTGGATGACCCCGTTGGAGGCCTCGGTGCCGTACAGCGTGGCGGCCGCGGCGCCCTTCAGGATCTCGATGCGCTCGATGGTCGACGGGTCGATGTCGTCCAGGCGGGACGTACGCCCCTGGCCACCCGCGCCGATCTCGTTGCCGGCGAACCCGCCGGAGTTGTCCACCCGGATGCCGTCGATGTAGACGAGCGGCTCGTTGGACTGCGAGAGCGAGGCCGAGCCGCGGATGCGGATCGTGGAGCCCTCACCCGTCGTGCCGGAGCCGATGCCTCCGACCACGCCGGGCTCACGGCCCTGGAGCAGCTGCGACACGTCCGCGATGGGCGCGTCCTGCAGCTGCGAGACGTCGACCGTGGCGATCGTGTTCCCGAGCTTGCGCTTCTCGGTCGCCACGCCCGCGCCGGTCACGACGATCTCCGTCAGCTCGATGGCCGTCTGCTCGACCGCCACGTCGGCAACGCTGGACTGGCCGGCCGTCACCGTCACGGTGGCGGAGCCTTCCTTGAAGCCCACGAGCTGGACGCGGATGGTGTGTTGGCCGGCCGGCACGTTCAGCAGGATGTAGCGGCCGGAGGAGTTGGTCAGAGCGCCGATGCCGGTCCCCTCGATGAAGACCTGTGCGGACTCGAGCGGACGCTGGGACCCAGCATCCGTCACCGTGCCCGCGATCACACCCGTGCTCTGTTGCGCCTGGACCGTGGTGGGAGCGAGCGCCAGGACGAGGGCCACTGCGGCCCCCAGCGCCAGCCCCATCCACGACCGGCGAACGGACGTTGGACGGATCATAACGGTTTCCCCCAAAAGGTTTGGGAATGAACTACGCCCCAGCACCCTCCGGAGCCTCCACGCGCCCGCCCGGCGAAGGGCGCGGCACCCGGCGGCCCGGAACGAGACCGGGTCGAGTATCTCCCTGGTAAGCCCGGAGCCGCTGTGCTGTCAAGCCGCGACGCCCGGTCGGACGCCGCGCGCCCCGGCTCCTCCCCGGGGCCCCGGGAGGGCAGAGACGCGACAGGGGTTTCAGGATACCCGGGCGCAGGAACGCCGCCTGTGTTCGCGTGGCGGATCGCCGGTGGCCCCCCACCGGATCCAGCCGGACCGGATCCGGGCCTACAGCCGGGCGATGACCTCGATCTCCACGTCCACGTTCTTGGGGAGGGTCCGGACGGCGATCGTGGAGCGGGCCGGGCGGTGATCCCCGAAGTGGCGGGCGTACACCTCGTTCATGGCCCCGAACGATCCCATGTCCGCCAGGAACACGGTCGTCTTGACCACCCGCTCCAGGGAGCCGCCCGCCTCGTCCAGGATGGCGCGGATGTTCTGGAAGACCCGCTCGGTCTGGGCCGCGACATCGCCGGACACCACGTCCCCGGTCGCGGGGTCGAGCGGGATCTGTCCCGAGCAGAAGAGCCACCGGCCGACCCGGATGGCCTGGGAGTACGGGCCGATGGCGGCGGGGGCGTTGTCGGTGTGGAGGGTGTGCAGGGTACGCATGCGAGGTCCGGTGCGGAGAGGGTGGTCTTCGGTCGCCGTTTTACCGGCGGACCGTCCGGGTCGGGAGCACTCCCGCCCGGCACTCGTCACCCGGGATACGGTCCCCGACCCCGGGCGGGCAAGGCCCACTCCTCCCACCGCCCGTCCACGTCCGCCAGCAGGCGGTCCTGCAGGTTGACCGAGACGCAGACGTGGTTGGGTACGATCCGCACCCGCTCCCCCACCTGTGGGCGCCAGTCGGTCCGGGCGAGGTCCAGGACGCCGTGCTCCTCGGAGAGTCCCTTCACCACCACCTCCGGCCGGTCCAGCAGCACACCGAACCCCGCGCCCTCGCCACGCAGGACCTCCTTGGCCAGCGCCTTGGAGCCGGCGTCCACGACGGCCTGCCCTGCCACGGACGTGCTGACGACGGTGGCGCACACCGAGTACGCCCAGTCCTGGGGGTCGCAGGCGCCCAGCGAGGCGATGTCGCGGTCGTTGAAGATCCAGGTGCCGGCCCGGCATTCGGTCATCCCCGGCAGCCGGTGTGACGCCCAGACCGTGGGCGTCGACCCGCCGCTGACCACCGCCGGAGCCAGCCCCGCCCGCTCCAGCGCCTGGATCAGGGCCTCCAGACGCCCCACCAGGACGTCCAGGTCGGCAGCCGCTTCGGCAAGGGGCGCGCGGATGTGGCCGGGATAGAAGAGGACGCCCCGGTACTCGACGCCGGGCAGCGAGGCCGCCCGGCCGGCCAACTCCACCGCCTGCTCCGGGCCCGCCACGCCCACCCTGCCCATCCCCATGTCCACCTCGACGAGCACGCCCACGGTCCGCCCGGCCGGGGCGGCCGCCCGGGACAGTTCCGTGAGCGCAGCGTCGGAATCCAGGGCCACCGTCAGCCGCACCCGCTCCGCCAGGCGGAGCAGGCGCTCGAGCTTGGCGGCCCCCACCGGCGGGTAGGCCAGGAGCAGGTCGTCCGTGACCGTGGCCATGACCTCCGCCTCGCGCAGCGTGGCCACCGTCAGGCCCCGGGCGCCGGCTGCGAGCTGGATCCGGGCCACGCCCGGGCACTTGTGGGTCTTGATGTGGGGCCGCCAGGCGATCCCGGACTCCGCGAGCGTGGCCACGGCCCGGCGGGCATTGGCCTCGACACGCGCGGCGTCCACCACCGCCACGGGGGTCTCGAAGGACTCGGGTGGGAGCCTCATCCGTCCAGGACCTGGGTGAGCGCGCGCTCGAACTCGGGGTCGGACTCCGTGACGGGACCCAGACGCGCGAAGCGCACGATCCCCTCGGCATCGATCAGGAAGGTCGCAGGCAGCCCGATGACGCCGTAGAGATCCATGGACACGCCCTTCGGGTCGACCAGTTGGAGATATTCGACACCGTTCTCGGCGAGGAAGGCGTCCACGGCGCTCCGGGCCGCGGCGTTGTCGACCGTGATGCCGACGACCTGCAGCCCACGCGGGGAGAGACGCTCGTGGAGGCTCTGCAGGAAGGGCGTCTCCTCCCGGCACGGAGGGCACCACGTGGCCCAGAGGTTGACGAGCGCGGGCTGCCCCGCCAGGTCCGCGATGGCCACCGCATTCCCGCGCGTATCCTCGAGGCTCACGTTGGCCAGGGGTTGGCCCAGCGTGGGGCGCTGGATCCGGGCCGGGCCGCCGTCGCACGATGCGACGCCCGCGACCAGCAGGGCGCAGGTCAGCCACCGCCGCGACGACCTCATCGAGGGGCTCCCCACTCCAGGCGCGCCGTCCGCACGCGCCCGGCCGCGTCGTCGGTCCAGGCGATCAGGGCTCCACCGTCCTGGGCGACCGCCCGAGGGAAGCCGGACGCCCGGGCCGAACGGGTCTCGGCGACGACCACCTCCTCGCCGAGCGGGCCCGCGGGGGCCACGCGGACGGCCCGGATCTCGGCTTGCTCCGCACCCACGTCCTCCACCCAGGTCACCAGCGCGGTCCCCCCCGCGTCCAGGACCACGTCCACCCGGCCCACCGGCTCCCCGCCGTCCAGGCGATGGGGTGGGCCGAAGCTGTCCCCCCCGTCCTCGGAGAACGCCACCAGCACGCGCGGCTCGTCCGCGGGCGCCGTGAACCAGGCCACCACCACGCGGGAGCCACGCGCTGCGACGGCGGGGCCATTGACGGGGCAGGCGGCGATGGTCCACCCGTCCTGGTGGACGAGCCGGGGCTCGGTCCAGGTCCCGTCCGGCCGCCGGCGCACCAGGGCGATGTCGCGCACCTCCTCCGGGCTGCGGTCGCGGTAGACCACGACGGGGCCGCGCTCCGTCCAGGCCATGTCGGTCTGGCAGCAATCGCACGTCAGGGCGTCGAGCTCCACGTCCACACCGGAGCCGTCCTCCGCCACCGAGCGTCCGTGCAGGCTCATCCCGGTGCCATGGCCGTGGTCGCCCGTGTTGCGACCGTCCAGCCAGGCCATCACGTAGCCGTCCTCGGACGCCTCGGTGCTCACGAACCCGTGCTCCGTGGGCGAGCGGTCCTCATGGGGGGTCCAGGGCTCGGACCACCCGCCGTCCGTCTCGCGGGCCACCCGCACGGCGTAGTCGTACGTCCCCTGCCCGCCCCGCTCCAGCCAGTGCGCGACCAGCCGGCCGTCGGCCAGCACCTCCACCCCGGGGAAGTCCGCCCAATTGACGAAGAAGCGGTCGCTCTCGACCACGGTGGCGGGCTCACCCCAGGCCTCGCCGTCCAGGCGGGCCACGCGGAGGCGATAGGTCCCCGCGCGGGTGGAGGCACCGGTCTGGTCGGCCGCCGCCACGGGCTCCAACCAGGAGAGCACGGCGGGGCTCGCCTCCCCGACGGCCAGGTGCGGGGTGAGGCTTCCCTGCCCCACGGGCGGCTGAGCGAGCTCGTGCACCCGCAGCCGCTCCGCGCCCCCATCCGCGCCGCCTCCGACGCACGCGGAAGCTGTCACCCCGGCAAGCAGCGCGCACAGAGGTCGGACGAGCCACCACGGCCCTGTGTCTGGCGCCACGGGTCTACTCCGGAGAGAGGTGGGTGGGGCTCGCCTGCGCGAGGACGGCGGGCCGGCCGTGCAACATCGCCCGCGGAAACCCGTTTATCAATTCGGGGCTTGGGGGCATCGAGAGGGGGTGCCTCGTCGGACCCCGTCCGCCCGAGGGCGTGTAGCACCCGCAGGGGCAGATCACCGCCGGGCCCGAACCGCCGGGCCGGGCCCGCACTTCGAGGAAGGCCATGGCATCCCGCCGTATCCACCTACCGGGGGCGTCGTACGCGTTCCTGGCCCTGTTCGTCGCACTCGGAGGGGTGCTCGCTGCGGCGGCTCCCGCGTCCGCGCAGTACTTCGGGCGCAACAAGGTCCAGTACGACAGCTTCAACTTCGAGATCCTGCCCACGCAACGCTTCGACATCCACTTCTACCAGGAAGCGGCCGTCGCCATCGAAGACGCGGCGCGCATGGGCGAACGCTGGTATGAGCGGCTCGCCCGGACCTTCCAGCACGAGTTCGCGCAGCGCAAGCCGGTGGTGCTCTACGCGGACCACCCGGACTTCCAGCAGACCAACACGTTGAGCGGCACCCTGAGCGAGGGCACCGGGGGTGTCACGGAATCGCTCAAGAACCGCGTGATCATGCCGCTGGCCGGCTCGTACTGGGATACCGACCACGTGCTCGGACACGAGCTCGTGCACGCCTTCCAGTACGACATCGCGCAATCGCGCCAGGGGGGCGGCCTCCAGTCCCTGGTGCGCCTGCCGTTGTGGATGATCGAAGGGATGGCCGAGTACCTGTCGGTGGGGCGCGAGGACCCGCTCACCGCGATGTGGCTGCGCGACGCGCTGCGCCGGGACGACATCCCCACCACGGAACAGCTCACCAAGGACCCGCGCTACTTCCCCTACCGCTTCGGTGAGGCGTTCTGGGCGTACGTGGGCGGGACCTATGGGGACGATGCAGTGATCGGACTCTACCGCCGCGCCCTGCGGGTCGGTGTGGAGCCCGCCATCCGCCAGGTGCTGGGCACCACCGAGGACTCGCTGTCGGTGGCCTGGCACGAGGAGATCCGCGAAGCCTACGCGCCGCTGCTGGAGGGCCGCACGCCGCCCGAGCAGGTCGGCACGCTGATCCTGGCGCCCTCCACCGGCGCCGGCCGCCAGAACGTCGCGCCGGCCGTCAGCCCCGACGGACGCTACGTGGCCTTCCTGTCGGAGAAGGATCTGTTCTCCGTCGACCTCTTCCTCGCGGACGCCCAGACGGGGGAGATCATCCGCAAGCTCTCGAGCGCGGCGGCCGATCCGCACTCCGACGCCATCCGCTTCATCGACTCGAGCGGCTCCTGGTCTCCGGACGGACGTCAGTTCGTGTTCGTCGTCTTCGCGGACGGGCGCAACGAGCTCGTGATCGTCGATGCAGAGAACGCCGACCAGGAGAAGCGTCTGGAGCTCGAGTCGATCGGTGCCGTGACCAATCCCGCGTGGTCGCCGGACGGCC
This sequence comes from Gemmatimonadota bacterium, assembly GCA_041390125.1. Classification (NCBI taxonomy): domain Bacteria; kingdom Pseudomonadati; phylum Gemmatimonadota; species Gemmatimonadota bacterium. The sequence continues at coordinate 300,465 of JAWKQN010000009.1, forward strand.
GCTCCATCGCCTTCTCGGGCCAGGTCGGGGGCGTCACCGACCTGTACCTCGTCGACATCGAGACGGAGGAGATGAGGCAGCTGACGGACGACCGGTTCGGGGACTTCCACCCCACCTGGTCGCCGGACGGCCGCACCATCGCGTTCTCGAGCGACCGCGGCGAGCGGACGGACTTCGCCGAGCTGCGGTACGGCAAGCCGCAGATCGCCCTGTACGATCTCGCTTCGGGGCGGGTGGACGTGCTGGACCTCTTCGGCGACGTCAAGCACATCAACCCGCAGTACGCGCCGGACGGTCGCAGCCTCTACTTCATCTCGGATCCGGACGGCTTCCAGGACATCTACCGCTATGCGTTCCAGGAGCGCGAGATCCGCCGCGTGACGCGGGTCGCGACCGGCGTCAGCGGCATCACCTGGTCGGCGCCGGCGATGTCGGTGGCCAAGGATGCCGGCACGGTGGTGTTCTCCATCTTCGACGAGCGCGAGTTCCATGTGTACGCGCTCGACGTCCAGACCGCGGGCACGCAGGTGACGGCGGCGGACTTCGCCGGCCTGCAGCCGGGCCGCATCTTGCCCCCCGTGGACCCGCGCACAACGCAGCGCGTGGCGCGCTATCTCGAAGACTACGAGACCGGCCTGGTGCCGCCCGGCACGTATCGCTCGGAGGACGCGGAGGACTACAACTCCGACCTCGACCTCGACTACGTGGGGCAGCCCACCATCGGCGTGGGCGCGGACCAGTTCGGCAACTATGTCTCCGGTGGTGCGGCGGCGTTCTTCAGCGACATGCTCGGCAACCGCCGCATGGGGATCGCCTTCCAGGCCAACGGCACCTTCAAGGACCTCGGCGGCCAGTTCACATACCAGGACCTGGGGAACCGCTGGAAC